>OY970186.1:4692500-4695024 GCA_963708105.1 uncultured Actinomycetes bacterium
GATCGAAGTCGGCGATGTCCGACGGCGCGCCGTGCTCCTTGTGTACACGGTCGAATTCCGCCTCGGCCGCGTCGCCCGCGCCGGGCCCGTGGTAAAGGTCGGCGACGGTGCGCGCGACGAGCCGTTTGGCGGCGTTCGGGATGCAGCGTGCCGGCCGCGAGGTCGCGTTCGTCGTCTGCTCGATTTGTTCGGTGACCCAGGCCGTCGCGTAGCGCGAAGTACATCGGGAGCAACTCGTCGGGGATGCTCATGACCTTGCCGAACTGCTCGCCCGGCGGTTCGTTGACCCCGATGTAGTTGCCGAGCGACTTCGACATCTTCTGCTCGCCGTCGAGACCGACGAGCAACGGAGTGGTGAGCACGACCTGCGCTTCTTGGCCGGCGCGCTGCTGCAGATGGCGGCCCATGATGAGGTTGAAGAGCTGGTCGGTGCCGCCGAGCTCGACGTCGGCGCGCACCTCGACCGAGTCCATGCCCTGCAGCAGCGGGTACAGGAACTCCATCAGCGAGATCGCGACACCCGATGCGTAACGCTTGGCGAAGTCGTCGCGCTCGAGCATGCGCGCGACGGTGACCTGCGAGGTCAGGCGCAACACGTCCTGCATGTCGAGCGGCGCGAGCCACTCGGAGTTGCGCCGGATCTCGATGCGCTCGGGCGACATGTCGAGGATCGCGCCGATCTGCTCGACGTAGCTCTCGGCGTAGGCGTCGACCTGCTCTTTCGAGAGCTGCGGCCGGGTCGCCGACTTGCCCGAGGGTCGCCGAGCATCGCGGTGAAGTCGCCGATGATGAGCACGGCTTTGTGCCCGCAGTCCTGGAACAGTGCGCAGCCGGCGCAGCACCACCGCGAAACCGAGATGGATGTCGGAGGCGGTCGGGATCGATGCCGAGCTTGACGCGCAGCGGCGCGCCGCGCTCGATCTTGGTGCGCAGCTCGGCTTCGGAGATGACGTCGACCGCGTTCGCAGTCAGGAGCTCGAGCTGGCGGTCGACGTCCACCGGCGGGACGGTAACAAACGCTCCGGCCGAATGCCGGCATGGCTTCGTACGTGCCGACCGCGGACTCAGCCGAACTTGGCGCTGAGGCCGCCGTCGACGGTGACGACCGCGCCGTTGACGAACGAGGCGGCCGGCAGCGCGAGGCTCAACACCATGTGCGCGACCTCTTCCGGGTCGCCGTAGCGGCGCAGCGGGACACGGCGCCGGGCGAACTTCTCCTTGGCGTCGTCGGGGATGGGCGCGGTCATGCCGGTGCTGATCGGGCCCGGGACAGACGCAGTTGACCGTGACGCCGCGGCGGACCGAGCTCGCACGCGAGCGATCGCGTCAGGCCGACGACGCCGTGCTTGCTCGCGGTGTACGGGCTGATGAACGGGGTTGCGCCGAGTCCTTCGGTCGACGCGATGTTGACGATGCGGCCGGCGCGGTCGCGTACGAGATGCGGAAGGCAGGCGCGGATCATGCGCGCCTGCGCAGTCAGGTTCACCGCGAGCGTCGTCGCCCAGGCCGCTTCGAAATCGTCGGCACCGATCGTCGACCGGGATGCTGCACGCCGGCATCGTTGACCAGGATGTCGACCGGGCCGAGCTGGCGTCGCGACCTCGTCGACGACGCGGGCGATCGCGGCGCGGATCGGTGACGTCGAGCGACCCAACCCGTCGCGATCGCGCCGGCCGCGACGATCTCGCCGACGACGGTGTCGACACCCGCGCGCGTCGCGATCGGTGACCGCGACCCGGGCGCCCTCGTCGGCAAAGAGGTGCGCGATCGCGCGGCCCATGCCGCTCGCCGCGCCGGTGACGAGCACGACTTTGCCGACGCACGCTCCGGCTTCGACTCGTCAAACGCGGCACGGTCGGTCAACCTATCCGGTCATGAGCGATCCTTTCCGGGGCGAACCGCGTCCGGCCGGTCTCGGTTTCTGGCCGCTGCGCCGAGGACGATCCCGGCGTCGAGATCCCCCGCGAGCCGGTGCGCATCGTCACCGACGACGGCGGGCTGGTGCGCGGACTCTTCTGGACTCCGCCCGGCGGACGGCCGTGGCACACCGCCGTGGTGCTGACGCATCCCCGCGGCCGATTTCTCCGTGCACTACGCGTGCCCGCTGCTCGCGGCCGCGGGTTACGCGGTGCTCGGTTTCGCGACGCGCTGATCTGAACAACGACACCGACTGCCTGCACGAGCTCGCGGCGCGCGACGTCGCGGCCGCGGTGCGAGTGGGTGCGCGGGCGCGGCGCGGACGCCGTCGTGCTGTTCGGGAACAGCGGCGGCGGTTCGTTGTCGGCGCTCGCGCACACCGAGCACGGGTGCGGCGACGCGTGGATCGGCGTCGCCGCGCACCCGGGCGAGGGCGAGTTCATGTTGCAGTCGATCGACCCGTCGGTTGCCGACGAGCACGATCCGGCGTCGGTCGTTGCCGAGCTCGACATGTACGACCCTGCGAACGGCTGGCGGCCGTGGCCCGAACCGTGTTCGTACGCGCCGGAGTTTCTGGTGCGCTATCGCGCCGCGCAGCGTGAACGCG